>JAPOVQ010000002.1 GCA_026708035.1 Chloroflexota bacterium
GGCCAGAAAAAGGCCGTTGATCACTTCGCATGAGACGCACCGTCTGGGCACGGCCTGCGCGCTCGGTCCAAGGGCCGTCTAACAGGTTTGGCGCGCGCGTCGCCTCTTGTGAGCGGCACCCCCGGCGGGATTCGAACCCACGACCGTCGGCTTAGAAGGCCGCTGCTCTGTCCACTGAGCTACGGGGGCGTAGGGTCGCCACGGGCGCGCTGCAAGTTTCCCACAGCCTCACGCGGCGGAAGCCGGAATGCGCCTCCCCGGCTCGACCGCGATCCGACTTCAGTGGTGCGTACCGCTAGACTGCGGGCGATGCCCCGAACTGCCGATCGCCCGAGTACCACTCAGTCTCGACGGCGTTGCCAACTTGTGCGCGGCGACTGGCACGGCCGCTTGGAGCAGCGGCGGTGAGAATCCTCGGCACCAGACCAACGCCCGCGGCAGGCAGCCGACATCAGCCCCTCTCATGCCGGTCCGAAATCGACTAGCGTGAGCGCCGAATCCACGCCCGACGAAACCCTCCAGGCCACCGAGGCATGGTTTCGCAAGCAGGGCGTGCCCCACCTCACCGAGGACTACAGCACGCGTCGCGACATCCTGACCCGCACCCTGCCATTCCTATTGACCGTACTGGCTCTGGAAGTGCTGTTGAACTTCAGCACGGCCTGGCCGTGGTGGGCGAATGTGCTCTCGGTGATCGGTGCGATTGTCGCGCTGACGGCAGTCTGGATGGGAATCAACGCCCTGCGCCGTCGCAAGCTGCTGTCGCTGCCGGAGCAGGTCGGTGCGGTGGAGGCGCTCGTGTTCCTGCTCACCGCCCCGGCGCTAACCGGGCTCATCTGGGGTGCGTGGGCAGATGCGGCGGTCGTCCTCGGCTTGAACGCCCTGCTGCTGTTGGGGGCCTATCTCACGGTCGGCTTTGCGCTGCTACCTATTTTTCGCTGGGGCGTGCGGCGGCTCCTCCGCGACATAGTCGATGTATTGGGGCTCTTCGCCCGGGCCCTGCCGCTGCTGCTGCTCTTCTTGACGTTCCTGTTCATCAACGCCGAAGTCTGGCAGCTGGCGGGCACGATCGAGCCTGGGATTCTCGGGGCATTGATGGGGCTCTTCGCGCTGGTCACGGCGGCGTTTCTGATCTCGCGGCTGCCGCTCGAGCTCAGCGACCTCGCGACCTTCGAACGCCCCGAACGGGTGCTGGAGCTTGTGCGGGGAACTCCCGCGGCCGACCTCATCAACTCTGGCAAGTCGCTGAAACTGGACGCGCCGCTCCGACGCGGGCAATGGGCCAACGTCGGTCTCGTCGTGCTCGTCGCGCTGTCGCTTCGGGTCCTATTCGTCAGCATGCTCGTGGGAGTGTTCTTCTTCGTCTTCGGGGCCATTGCCATGGACTCCAGCACCATCGCGTCATGGACGCAGAGCCAACCGCGCGACCTGCTGGACCTTGGGTGGCTGGGAAAGACGCTGACCGTGGAACTGCTGCAGGTGGCCATTTTCCTGGCCTCGTTTTCGGGCTTCTACTTCACGATCAGCGTCCTTACGAATCGCGAATACCGCGACGAGTTTTTCGAAGAGGTGGTGGGCGACGCGCGACGCGCCCTTGCCGTGCGTGCTGTCTATCTGGGCACGCTCGCACAGCGAGCGCAGGATCAAAGCTGACGTCCCGACTCCCCTGAGCCGATTCGACCCACCGGCGCTCGGGCTTAGCGAGGCTCCCCTGGGAAAGGTCTGAACAAGGCCTTGGACTTACCCCATCCGTTCGCCCTGAGCTTGTCGAAGGGATCATCGAACGGATGGGGGACCGATGACCTTAGCGACGCCCTACTTTCTTGGAGGCTCCCCTAGCGGAACCGGTCCTCGAGCGGACGTCCGGCCCTTTCTCCTGGAGGGAGTGGGTCGGGGTGAGGGGGATCCGCAACTCCCCTAGCGGAACCGGTCCTCGAGCGCACGTCCGGCCCCCTCTCCCCTGGAGGGAGAGGGTCGCGGCGAGGGGGATCCGAGGCTCCCCTAGCGGAAGCGGTCCTCGAGCGCACGTCCGGCCCCCTCTCCCCTGGAGGGAGAGGGTCGCGGCGAGGGGGATCCGAGGCTCCCCTAGCGGAAGCGGTCCTCGAGCGCACGTCCGGCCCCCTCTCCCCTGGAGGGAGAGGGTCGCGGCGAGGGGATCCGCAGCTCCCCTAGCGGAACCGGTCCTCGAGCGCAGGTCCGGCCCCCTCTCCCCTGGAGGGAGAGGGTCGGGGTGAGGGGGATCCGAGGCTCCCCTAGCGGAAGCGGTCTTCGAGCGAGCTGACGTCCACGCCGGGCCGGGCGCCGTCCATCAGCGACGTCGTCTCGAACTCGGGTCGCCGGGAGGTCACGCCGTCCTCGAAGGTCGGCAGATCGATCTGGTAGAGCACGCCTATCGGGATGCGGTCGCCCCACTCGTAGGACTTGGCCAGCGCGGCCTGCTGCTTGGCGACGATTTCGTCGATATTGCTCGGATCGTGCACCTTGCCGTCATAGCCCTCGTCGGCCAGCGAATAGCTACGCGGATGCCCGATGTCCCGGCCTCTGAAGAAGTCGATCGTCAGCAGGTCGTTATAGACCGGGCACGGCTGCAGGATGTCGATCAGCGCCGTGCCGCGGTGCTCCATGGCCTGCACGATCAGGCCCACCAGTTCGCGCTGCGCCATGGCGTATCCGCGTGCGATGAAGGTGTAGCCCGAGGAAATCGCCAGCCCAATCGGATTCACCGCGTCGATGATGGCCGGCTCCGGCATGCTCTTGACCTGCATCCCGCGCTGCATCGTCGGAGAGGCCTGGCCCTTGGTGAGGCCATAGACGCCGTTGTTGTGCACAAGGTAGGTGAAGTCGACGTTGCGGCGGCCCGAGTTCACGAAATAGCCGGCCCCGATGCCATAACCGTCGCCGTCGCCGCCGACCGCCAGCACCTCGAGATCGCTGTTCGCCAGCTTCACGCCCGTCGCCACATTCAGCACGCGCCCGTGCAGCGTGTGGAGGCCATAGGTGCGCACGTAGTGCGGCAGCTTGCCTGAGCAGCCGATGCCCGACACCACCATCACGTCGTGCGGCGCGCGCCCGCGCTGGGCCAGCGCCTGCTTGACGGCGTTCAGAATGCCGAAGTCGCCGCAGCCTCCGCACCAGTCCGGGTGCGAGTCCGTGACGGCAAAGTCTTTCACGGTCGGAAGCGTCGCTACGGCCATGGCCATCCTTTGATTCGTGTGGGCGGTTGCCGATCAATCACGTTACGAGCCATGCGCCGCCGCCGCGACGGCTGCCGGCATCGGCGCCTGCCGCCGGATCGCCTCCGCAACCTCGTCCTGGGAGAACGGGCGGCCGGTGTATTTCAGCGCCTTTTCCTCGATCTGGATCCCCGTCTGCTCGGCAATCAGCAGGCCGAGTTGACCGGCGTAGTTGTCTTCGAGCAGCAGCAGTCGATTCGCGCGCTCCAGAATCTCGCGCACGGCCTCCGCGGGGAAGGGACGCAGCAGCCGGATTTGCAGGTTGTTGACCGTGATGTCCGACTCTCGCTCAATCTGCCGGATCGCGTCGCGGATCGGGCAGCGCGTTGAGCCCCACGAAACGATCGTGAGATCGGCGTCATCCGAACCGTGCAGCGTGAACTGCTGCGACTCCGGAATCTCGTCGAGCATTATGTCAAGCTTCTGCATTCGCTTGTCCATCTGCTCGATCCGGTTGTCGATGTCTTCCTCGATCCGGCCACGTTCGGTGTGCTCGTCGCTCGTGGTGACGAACTCACCGCCCGGCGTGCCGGGCACGGCGCGCGGGCTCACACCCGAGGCCGTGAGCTGGTGTCGACGATACGGCTCCGCCCCATTGACATCCCCGGTCCAGACGGCGCCCCGGTCCACCGGCAGTCCCTTCAATCCCAGGCTGTCGACCGTGAAGTGCGAGTTGGCGATGAACTTGTCGGCCAGCACCACCACCGGCACCTGGTACCGGTCTCCCCAGTTGAAGGCCAGATGCGTGTACTGCGCCGCCTCTTCCACGTCTCCCGGCGCCACAACGATGTGCGGAAACTCGCCATGGGCCGGTTGCAGCGCAAACCTGAGGTCCTGCTGCGAGTTGCGCGTCGGCAGGCCCGTGCTCGGACCGCCGCGCTGATACAACACGACCACCGGACCGGGCGCTTCGGTGATTGACGCGAACCCCATGCCCTCGGCCATCAGCGTGAAGCCGGGACCCGCCGTCGACGTGGACGCGCGAACGCCCGCGTGCGCCGCGCCCACGGCCATGTTCATCGACGCGACCTCGTCTTCGGCCTGGAGCACCACGATCGGCCAGTCCGCCTGCAACGCCTCCAGGTACACGCTCTCATCCGAGGCCGGAGCAATCGGGTAGTAGGTCTGAAAGGCGCAGCCGGCGTGCAGCTTGGCGATGCCGATGGCCTCGTGCCCCGCCACCAGCATCCGGGCCGGCTGATCGTCGCAGGGGTGCAGCGTCTGGGAGAACCCGGCGTCGCCCAGGATGTCGTGCGCCGCCTCCCAGGCGTGCTGCAGGACCGACCGGTTAATTGGCACCAGATTCTGATGCCGTTCCGGCAAGCGCTCGGCCACGATCGGAATCACGCGATCCACGTCGAAGTCGAGCAGCGCGCAGCACGCGCCCAGGGGCACCATGTTGGCCATCACCGCGTGACGGCGCGCGTTGTATTCGAGACCGTGCTCCTCGACGGCAGAGCGCACGATGTCGTCGTAGGGCAGCGACAGCAGCCGCACGTCGTCGCGCCCCAGGGTTTCGGTGGTAATGCCGACCTTGGCGTCTACCACGATCGCACCGCCCGGCACCACTTCATGGAGGTGGCCCTTGTGCGACTGGTAGTCCTGGTGCGGATCGGTGCCGTAGATCGTCTCGGAATCCAGCGCCAGCAACACGTCCACTCGTTCCACGTGCGAGGTGATCGGCTCGTCGGCCGTACGGATGCGAAAGAAGATGTGCCTGCCGTGGATGTTGGAGTGGTACTCAACGTTGGTGAAAACGAACAGCCCCGCGCGCGAGCAGGCCTTCATGAAGATCTCTGACGCTGGGTTCACGCCGCTTCCGGCCGGTCCGCCAACCATCAGAGAAAGATCGCTCGGGGGCATCACCGCTCCTTGCAGGCTACGAGGGAGTGCGCGCGCATCCGCGCGGCACGGCGCACTGCGACAAGGTCGCGTGCACTGGTCGCTCTGACTCCATTATCAATGCTTCGGCCCCGCGAGGCTAGCGGAGCTCGGCAGCCAGCAACTCGACAGCCTCCCGCGGGGTATCGCCCACGCGCACCCCGGCCTCCCGCAGGGCCGCCTCTTTGCCCGCGGCCGTGCCTTCCGAGCCTGACACGATGGCCCCCGCGTGTCCCATCCGGCGCTCCGGCGGAGCGGTCTTGCCGGCGATGAAGGCGCTGACCGGCTTCGTCACCCGCTCGCTGATGAACCGCGCCGCCTGCTCCTCGTCGCCGCCGCCAATCTCCCCCAGCAGCACAATCCCGTCCGTTTCGTCGTCTTGCTCGAAGAGCTCCAACACATCGGTGAAGCGCGTGCCGATGATCGGGTCGCCGCCGATGCCAACCGCCGCGGACTGTCCCAGACCGCTGTCGGTCAAGTGCTGCACCACTTCATAGGTCAGCGTGCCGCTGCGGCTGACGACGCCAACCCGTCCCGGCGCGTGAATCTCCCAGGGCATGATGCCCACCTTCACGTTCGCGCCCGGCACCGCGATGCCCGGGCAGTTGGGCCCGATCAGTCGCGATGCGGAGGCCCGCAGCACCGGCATCACGCGCAGCATGTCGATGGTCGGGATGCCCTCGGTGATGCAGACGATCAGCTCCATACCGGCCACGATGTCTTCCAAGATCGCGTCCGCCGCGAACGGCGGCGGCACGAAGATGCACGCCGCATTCGCTCCCGTGTCCGAAACCGCCTCGGCCATGGTGTTGAAGACCGGCACGTCGGACAGGCCGTCCACCGCGGCTCCCGCTCGACCGGGCGTGACGCCCGCCACTACCGCGGTTCCGGCCTCCGCCATGCGCTGCGCATGAAATGTGCCCTGCCGTCCCGTGATCCCCTGCACCACCACGCGCGCCGTCGCGTCGAGCAGGATGCTCATCGCACGGCCTCCACTGCCAGGCGGGCCGCGGCGTCCATCGACCGCTCGGCCTGGATGCCGGCGTCGGCCAGCAGACGCAGCCCCTCGGCCTCGTTGGTGCCCATCAGGCGCACCACCAGCGGCACGGCACGGGGCATGCTCTCGCGCGCCGCGAGCACCCCGCGGGCCACCTCGTCGGCACGGGTAATCCCGCCAAAGATGTTGACGAATACGGCCCGAACATTCGGATCGTCCAAGATAATGGCGAATGCGGCGCTCACGCGCTCCGCGCCGGCGCCGCCGCCAACGTCCAGGAAATTCGCCGGTTCGCCGCCGTAGTGCTTCACCACGTCCATGGTGGCCATGGCCAGGCCAGCGCCGTTGACCATGCACCCGATATCACCGTCGAGCTTGATGTAGCTGATGCCCGCGTCACGCGCGCGCGCCTCCGCCGGCTCCTCGGCCTCGGCGTCCCGCAGCTGTTCCAGTTCGGGACGCCGTCCCAGCGCGTTGTCGTCGATGTTCAGTTTGGCGTCGATGGCCCACAGCTTGCCGTCCGGGCTAACGACGAGCGGGTTCACCTCCGCCAGCGACGCGTCGCACTCCACGAAGACCCGAACCAGCCCGTCCAGGATGCGAACGAAACTCAGCACTTGCCGTCCGCCAAGCCCGAGCGCAAAGCCCACGCCGCGCGCCTGCCAGGCTTCCACGCCGCGCGCCACGTCGAACTCGATGCGCTGGATGGCCTCCGGCGTAGCCGCCGCGATCTCTTCGATATCAATGCCGCCGGACGCGCTCGCCATCACGACCGCCGATTGACGCTCGCGGTCGATGGTCACGCCCAGGTAGATCTCGCGGTCGATATCCACCGCCGGCGCCACCAGCACGCGCCGAACCCGTTCGCCTCGGATCTCGATCCCCAGGATCGCCTCGGCGGCTTCCCGAGCGGACTCGGGTCCGTCGGCCAGCTTCACGCCGCCGGCCTTGCCGCGACCGCCGGCCAAGACGAGCGCCTTCACGACCACCAGACCGTCGAATTCCGCGGCCGCGGCCGCCGCCTCGTCGGGCGTGGTCGCCACTCGGCTCGGCGGCACCGGCAGCCCCCGGTCGGCGAAGATCCGGCGGGCGTCGGACTCGTGGACCTTCACTCGGCGGCATCCTCGACGATCCAGGCGTCGAGCCCCCGCGAGTATTCCACCAGCTCCTGCGGGTCGAAGTGCAGCTCGATTTCTTCCCGTGCCGTTTCGGGCGCATCAGACGCATGAATCAGGTTGCGCAGGCCGGCCAGGGCGTAGTCGCCGCGGATCGTGCCCGCGGCGGCCTCGTGCGGTCGCGTCGCCCCAACAATCGCCCGTACAACCTGGATCGCCTCCGGACCTTGGAGCACCGCGGCGACCACCGGAGCGCTGGTCAGGTGCTGCACCAGATCGTCGAAAAAGAACTTGCCCTCGTGCACCGCATAGTGCCGGCGGGCCAGCGACTCCTCGATCTGCACGAGCTTTAGTCCGACGAACCGCAGGCCGCGGCGTTCAAACCGCGCCAGCAGCTCCATCCCAATGGCCCGCTGCAAGGCATCGGGCTTCAACAAGACCAGCGTGCGTTCCACGTGCGTCGTCCTCCTACCGTCGTCGGTGAGTTGCTGTCGGCGGCAATCCGGCAATCATGCCTGGCGCTCCAGCCGCTCGGTTACCGCGTTGCGCAGGCCATCGATATCCGCGTCGAGGCCCACCACAATGATCGCCTGCCAATCGCCAAGGCGCACGGCCAATCCCTGCTGCGCCTCGGTGAGGAACCACAGTTCATCGACCTGGCCCAAGCCCACGGTCTCCACCACCTGCTCCATCGTCCCAATACCCGACGCCAGCAGCCCCGGCGCCACCGGACTCACATTCTCGGCCAGCTTGCCCACCGGCGCCTCGCCGGCGCGCCAGACCACCGCGCCGTCGACATGATCGAGGTCCTTGAGGTCCGCCAGCAGGGCCTGCGCGTCAGACATCCGCCGCCTCCGGCGAATCGGCGGCGCGCAAATACGCCTCGGCGGCGGCCTGAGGACGGCGCGTGCGCATGCGGAAGTCGCCCAGCAACTGCCAGCCGGTCGCCGCGAATGCGGGCCGGCCGGCCGCTTCTTCGAGCAGAGCGTCAACATTCGCGGCGGGCAGTCCGTCGTCTTCCACGATCTCACGGAGCACGCGTTCCGCCTCGCGCCAGTCCTCCCGCCGAATCAGCTCCCGGGCCCAGTCGATCTGCGTAAACGCCGCTCCGTCGGGCGCCGCTGCCGGCTCCGCCTCGGAATCCCCATCGGGCATCGGCGGCCCATCGTCCGCCGCCTGCTCGGCGGTTGTCGGGGCCTGGTGGTCGGGGGTTGCTGACGGCGTCGCCGCCGATTCCGGCGCCCCATCCGTCGGGCGAATCGACGCCGGCACGTCAATCTGCGGCACATCGGGCAGCACCAGTCGATGAATCTCAAGCTGCGCCAGCATCTGCCGCGCTTCCAGGTATTCCGGATCGATTTCGCCCGCGCGACCCAGCAGGTCCTGCCCTTCGGCCATCCGCCCGCGCTCCGCCAGCACGTGCGCCAGCATCACGGCCGCCCGCACGCAGTCGTTCGCGCGGTCGAAGATGATTGTGCACTGCTCTTCGCATTGGGACAGTCGATTCAGCTGCCAAAGCGCCTCGGCCAGGGTCAGGCGGATGTCGATGCGGTCGGGCTCCTCGTCGAGCGCGCGCCGGGCATATCGCTCGGCGCTGCCCGGCCATCCGCTGCGCAAGTGAACGCGCGCGAACACCCCGGGCGTCATGGGCAACGCGTCGGCGTCCACACCAAGGATGTCCAGAGCCGACTCCAGGGACGCGTTGTCGCTGACGTCCGGCACCAGCTCCACCACGCGCCGCGCTTCATCCTGGGCCCGCGCATCGTCGTCGCGCTGCTTGAAAATCCGCGCCGTCGCCGCGGCGGCCCGGGCGTTCAGCGGCTCCGCCGAGGTTACGAACCGCAGGTCTTCCAGCGCCTGGTCGAGCTCGCCGTCGACCTCAGCCTTCAGGGCGCGGACCAGACGGGCCGACGCGTGGCGCGGGTAGCGCGCGATGACGTGCTCGGCGAGCTCCACGGCCCGATCCGACGCCCCCTCTCGAAACGCCTGCCGCGCCTGCTCGATGACCTCGCTTGGTCGCACGCCGATCAGGAATCCGGCGCGCCGGCGCCGTCGAAGTGGTGGGGGAGCACGGCGTCGTCGTCAACCGGCCCCGAGGCGGCCACGATCGGCCAGTCGTCGCTGAACAGCCGGCGCGCCCCTTGGACCACGCTCTCCGCGGTGACCGCGTCATATTTGGCCGTCACGCCGTCGGGCGTGAGCTGCTCGGTCTCGAGCAGCTGCTCGCGCAGCGCCCAACCGGCCACGGCATAGGTGTCTTCCATCGAGAGCTGGATTTCTCCCTTGATGACCTCGCGCGCGCGATCGACTTGGTCCTCCGTGACCCCGTCGTCGCGCACCGCGGCCAATTCGTCGAGCACGGCCTGCATCGCCTCGTTCAGAGTATCTGGCTCGGTCGCCGCCTCGATCACCATCGCCCCGGAATCCCTCGTCGCCGTGACCGACGCCAGCACCTCATACACGATGCCTCGCCGTTCCCGCAGCTCCTCGAACAAGCGCGACCCCATGCCCTCGCCCAGGATCGCGGTGAGCACGTCCACGTCATACCGCTGGGGATCGTGGCGCGACACGGCGCGTCCGGCAATGCCGAAGTACACGTGATCGGCCTCCCGCGAATCAACCACCGCCCGCGGCAACGGCGGGCCGTCCGGCTCATAGGACGGCCACACGGCCTCGCGCCCCGCCGGATGGTCGCCGATTCCCGCCTGAACGGCCGCCACGCCGTCGCCCGGATCCAGGTCGCCCGCCAGGCTCACCACCACGTTGGCGCCCGAGAACATGCGGCGCGCGTGGGCGCGCATCTGGTCCGGCGTGAACGTCTCCAGGTTCGCCGGCGTCCCCGCCACCTCGCGCCCCAGGCCGTGCCCGTGCCACAGGCGCGAGCGCAGCGAGCGCCGCACGGCTTCTTCCGGAACGTCGGCCGTCATGCCGATCTCATCCAGGATGACCCGGCGCTCCTTCTCGATTTCGCCGGCGTCGAACCGGGAGTGACCGATCATGTCCGTGATCACGTCCAGGGCGCTCCGCCAGTGAGGCGACGCCACTTTTGCCCAAATCACCGTCATTTCCGGCTCGGTCAGCGCGTTAATCATCCCGCCAAGGCGCTCCACGGAGGCCGCTATGTCGGTGTACGACGGGCGTCGCTGGGTGCCCTTGAAGAGCATGTGCTCCACGAAATGCGAAATCCCTTGCTCCGGCGGAGACTCGAAGCCCGAGCCGATGCGCGTGGCCGCGATCAGGGATACGGAACGCGCGTGCGGAACCGGAGTGACAAGCACATGAGCGCCGTTGGCCAGGCGCGATCGAGCGGTGCGGTGGTCGCGAAACGTGCTCAAGGCTCCGTCGGGAAGCAGGGGGATGGACCGGCGGAGACGCTAGCCGGCGCTGCGTCCGCCGCGCTGTTGGCGTCGCTGCCCGCCGGCCGCCTCGCGCTCGGCTTTGCGCTGCACGCGACCGCGCTTGGCGGTCTTGCGCCGCTTGCGCAGGGCAACCTTCTTCGGCTTGTTCACAATGCTCCTAAGATTGCGCGAACGACGTGAATGCCGCTCACGCCAACCCATGAATCATAGCAACGGCCCCGACGCCGCCCGTAGCCCGGACGGCGGTCCGGTCCCCGCTCCCTTGATGGACACTCTGCATAACCCCTCCGTCATTCCGGCGGAAGCCGGAATCCAGTCCGGCCGAAGCTCGAAGTTAGTGGCGGCTTCCCTCAGGCCACCGGACCCAGCCGGTTCCTTCTCCCTCACCAAGCACCTGGCGCAATTCCTCCGTCATTCCCGCGAAGAGCCTGCCCCGTACTCGATACGGGGCGGAAATCCACCCCCACAACCCGCGACGACCGGTGTAGGGGCAACCCTTGTGGTTGCCCGTTCGCGATTCCCGTGTGCCCATGGGATTGCGTCATGCCGCCGGCGCCGGACTCCCTTCGATTCGCCACGGCGGTCCGGTGCCCATTCCCTCGACAAATCCTCTGCGCAACAACTCCATCATTCCCGCGGAGGCGGGAATCCACCCCCCCAACCGGCGACGACCGGTGTAGGGGCAACCCTTGTGGTTGCCCGTTCGCAGTCCCCGTGTACCAATGCGGCCGCGGCGCCACGGCGCTCCGGTCCCCTCTCCCATGGGGAGAGGGCGAGGGTGAGGGGACGGATGACCTACCCCATGCCCGTCCGCACATCATGAGCGACCCGGCCACTCACCAGCCCTTCGCCCCCGCGCTCCACGCTGCCCGCGTCCGCGAAATCCTGGGCCGCGCCTGGAGCTGCCGCGTCGTCGTGCTGGGCGACATGATGCTCGACGAGCACATCGTCGGCCGGGCGCAGGCGGTGGCGCGCGAGGCCCCGGTCCTCATCGTCGAGCAAGAGTCTCGCTACGCCGTGCCCGGCGGGGCGACCAACGTCGCCGCCAATCTGCGGGCCCTTGCGTGCGACGTGAGCGTCTGCGGCGTGGTCGGCGACGACGCCGCCGGCACGGCGCTCCGCAGGCAGCTCAACGATCGCGGCATTGGCGCGGAGGGTCTCATCGCCGACGCCTCGCGAACCACGTCGATCAAGCTGCGCATCTGGGCCGGCGGCGACCGCCAGCGGCCGCAGCACATGGTGTCGCGCGTCGACACCGTGGACCGGCGTGACCTGGACGCCGCGGTCGCGGCGGAACTCATCGCCTATCTGGAGCGATCGATCCCCACCGCCGACGCCCTGCTCATTTCCGACTATTGGAACGGCGTGGTTGGGTCGGAGGTCGTCGCGGCGGCGCTGCCGCTCGCGCGCAAGCACGGCTTGATCATCGCCGTGGACGCCCACGGCGGCCTCGCGCGGTTTCAGGGCGCCCACGTGGTCACGCCCAATCAGCCCGAAGCCGAGGCCGAGCTTGGCTACGCTCTCGCCTCGCCCGAGGTGACCTGCCGGGGCGCGGCCGAGCTGCGCCAGCGGCTGGAATCGCGGGGCGTGATCATCACGCTCGGCGCCGCCGGCATGGTGGCGGCCGCCCAGGACGCCGACCCGGTGCTCATTCCCGCAGCGCCGCAGGCCCGAGTCACGGACCCCACCGGCGCCGGCGACACCGTGGCGGCGGCGGTCACCGCCGGCCTGCTGGGCGGCGGCTCGATCCTGGAAGCCGCTCTGCTCGGTGAGCTTGCCGCGCGAATCGTGATCCGCCGGCTCGGCGTGGCCGTGGCGCCGACGGAGGCCATCCTGGCCGAAGTGGGCGCGGCCAATGGCTGACGTGGCGTCGCCGACCCCGGACACCTTCGACCAAGTCCTCGACGCCGCCCGCTCCCAGCGCCGGACCATCGTCCTCACCAACGGCTGCTTCGACGTGATGCACGCCGGGCATGCCGCCGTCCTCCGCGCGGCAGCCGCCCACGGCGACTTCCTGGCCGTGGGAGTCAACGACGACGCGGGCGTGCGGGCCCTCAAGGGTCCCGAGCGCCCCCTGGCGCCGCTCGCCGATCGTCTGGCGCTCGTCGCGGCCCTCCGTTGGGTCGATGCCATCACCGTCCTGGAAGAATCCACCGCCGATGCGCTCATTCGGCGGGTGCGCCCGCATGTTTATGTCAAGGGCGCCGACTATGACGCCAGCGCCGGCGGCCGCGAGCTGCCCGAGGCGGCCACGCTTCGCGCCCTCGACGTGCGCGTCGTCTACGTCCCGCTGCTGGGCGGACGATCGACCAGCCGTTTGGTCGAGCGACTGCGTCAGGAGTCGTGACCGAATCCACCGGACGGCGAATCGCCATCGCCGCCCTCCTCATCGCCGGCGGCAACATCCTCAGCCGGCTGCTGGGATTAGTTCGCGAGCCCGTCATTGCCGCCCTCTTCGGTGTAAGCGGCACCACGGACGCCTGGGAAGTGGCGACTCGCATCCCGCAATCGATCCACGAGCTGGTCATCGGCGGCATGGTGTCCGGCGCGCTCATTCCCGTCCTGAGCGAGCTTGCCGACGACGAGCAGGCCCTGCGCCGCACCTTCTCAACCGTTGCCGCTATGGTGGTCGCCGTCGCCGGGACGGCCACCGTTGTCCTGGTGCTGCTGGCCGAGCCGCTGGTGGACCTCGCCGCCATCGGCCTGCCGCCGGAAACGCGCGAGCTCGCCGTCACGCTCACCCGCATCACCCTGCCGTCGCTGCTCTTCCTCGGCATCTCCGCCGTCACCACAGCTCGCCTGTACGCCCGCGACCGCTACGCCTTCCCCGCCTTCAGCACCGCTTCGCTCAACGGCACCCTCATCGTGTTCGCCCTCGCGCTCACGCCCGTCGTCGGGCCGCCGGGTGTGGCGCTCGGCTATCTGGCTGGTGCGGCCATGCACCTCCTGATTCAGATTCCCGCCCTGGTGCGCGACCGCGCGCGCCTTTCGCCACCTGCCTGGCTCAGCGACGCGAAGTTCCACCGGATCCTGCGACTCTATGCGCCGATCGCCGCCGGCCTGGTCGTGACCCAAATCCTCGTGGTGGTCGACGCCAATCTGGCCTCGCGCACCGGCGAGGGCAGCCTCGCCGCCATGCGCTTCGCCACGCGCCTGCAGCAGTTTCCGCTGGGCCTAGTGGCAACCGCGGTGTCGCTGGCGTACCTGCCAACCCTCGCTCGCGCGGCGCCCGCGTCCATTCGTGACCTTGCTTCGGCTTTGGACTTTCGCCGCCACCTCGCCATGGCCGCCAAGGTGACGACGCTCCTGATAGTCCCCATCACGGTCCTCATGACCGTGCTGAGCTCGTCCGTCATCCACGCGGTCTATGAGCGCGGCAAGTTCGACGCCCTGGCGACCGATGCGACCGGGCCGGCGTTGCTGATCTATGCCATCCAGCTCCCGCTAACGGCCCTGGACCAGATATTCATCGTGGCGTTCTACGCCATGCGCAACACGATCACGCCCGTCGCCGTGGGCATCGTCGGCGGCGGGGTGTATCTCGCCACCGCCCTGTCGCTGGTTGAACCGCTCGGCATGCTCGGACTCGTCACCGCCAACACCGTCCAGAACAGCTTTCACGGACTGGTCCTGGGTCTCGGGCTCTGGTGGCTCATGCGAGGCACGATCCAGCGCGGCAGTTGGATCTTTGCCATCAAGGTCGCGCTGGCCGGCGGCGTCATGGCGCTGGTCGCGCTCGGATTGCGCGAGGCCCTGATCGCCGGTCTCGAAGTCGACGGCCGCGGGGGCTGGCTCACCCTCCTGCTGGCCGGCGGCGGATCCTTCGCGGTGTATCTCGCGGCACTCGTCCTGTTTCGCGTGGAAGAGCTCGGCCACCTGCGGTCCCTCGTCCATCAAGCGCTCGCCCGCGTCCGAAACCGCGCCGCGTAGCGCTGCGGTTCGGAGATGAGTCGCTTCGGTCGGCGTCGCCTGATTCTTGCGCATCGCCTCGGCGGTCCGGTCCCCTCTCCCAGCAGAAGAGAGTTAGGGTGAGGGAGTACGTCCTGTCCCCGCCGCACTCACGGGCCATCCGGCCCCCTCTCCCTTGAAGAGACCCTTGCGCAATCCCTTCGCTGGATAGCGGAGAGCAGGTCCGGTCCCCTCTCGCTCGATGGGAGAGGGATAGGGTGAGGGGTTCCGGCGGTCGCGTGCCCACTAGAGCCGAGTCACTCACGATGCACGATTCCACCGCGGCGCCATCTCCCGCTACCATCCGCCTAGTCCCACTCGCGCCTGGACACCCTGGCGAAGCCTCTCCAATGCAGATTGGAGACCGAGTCCGGTCCCCTCTCCCTTGGGAGAGGGATAGGGTGAGGGGTTTCGGCGGGCGCGTGCCCACTGCCGTCGAGTCACTCACGATGCACGATTCCACCGAGGCGCCATCTCCCGTTACCATCCGCCCAGTCCCATTCGCGCCTGGACACCCTGGCGAAGCCTCTCCAATGCAGATTGGAGGCCGAGTCCGGTCCCCTCTCTCTTGATGGGAGAGGGTTAGGGTGAGGGTGATCCCAGACGTGGACGCGGGATGTCGACTATTGATGCAAGAGTCTCCGCCTGGAGGTGCCGCGTGCCCGTGATGACCGGATCCGACGCCGTTGTACAGAGCCTGATCGCCGAGGGCATCGACCTCGTCTTCGGGATACCCGGCTACCACTCCGAGCACCTCTATGGCCGCCTCATGCAGCAGGACCGCATCCGCCACGTGCTGGTGCGCCACGAGCAGGGCGCGGGCTTCATGGCCATTGGCGTCGCCCGCGTAACCGGCAAACCTGCCTGCGTGCTGAGCACGGCGGGTCCGGGCGCGCTCAACGTCGCCACGCCCATGGGCGAGGCCTACGGCGACGGCGTCCCCCTGCTCAACATCATGGCCGAGGACCTCTCGCCCTATCTCTACCAGGACAAGGGACTGGTCCACGAGAGCAAGGACCAGTTCGGCGTCTTCAGCCGCCTCTCGCAGTGGGCCCGGCAGGCCATGTCCCCCGGTGAGATTCCCGGGGCCATCCACGAAGCAATGCGCCGCATGGAAGTCAACCGACCCCGGCCCACGGTGGTCGAAATTCCGCTCGACGTGTTTCAGGGCGACGGACCGGTCGAGATTCTCGAGCGCGAGACCTGGGCCCGCCCGGCCGGCGACTTGGGCGACATCGAGCGCGCCGCCGCGCTGCTGCGCGACGCCGAACGACCGCTCATCTGGGCCGGCGGCGGCGTCATCAACTCCGGCGCCTGGGACGAATTGCAACAGGTCGCCGAGACCCTCGACGCCCCGGTCCTCACGACGTGCAGCGGCAGGGGCTCCATTCCCGACGACCACCCGCTGGCCTTGACCAACATCTCCACCCACGGCCCGGTCACGCGCCTGATGGAGCGCTGCGACGCCATGCTCGCCGTGGGCGCGGTGTTCCCGCACCTGATCACGTCCAAGTGGACCCTGCCGATCCCTGAGCGCCTGGTTCACATCGACATCGACCCCTCGCAGCCCGGCAAGAACTACCCCGCCGAGATCGGCATTCACGCCGACGCCAAGCTGGCGCTGGGCGCGCTCGTCGCCGCCCTCAACGGCGGCGACGTCGACCGCGACGACTGGGTGGATACAGCCCGCACCGCCCGCGCCGACGTCCGCCGCGACCTCTCGCAATTGGCGCCGCTCGAGTGGAGCCTGATGGAGATCGTCCGCGAGGCCCTTCCCCGCGAGACCATCGTCGCCTGCGACCCGCACCTCTGGGGCTACTGGGCGCGCGAGCACTTCCCCATCTACGAGCCGCGCACGTTCCTCTACGGACTCCAGTTCGGCACCCTGGGATATGCCTATCCAGTCGGCCTCGGCGCCAAGCTGGCCGCGCCCGACCGCCCGGTCGTGGCCATCGGCGGCGACGGCGGCTTTCTCTTCACCGGACAGGAGCTGGCCACCGCCGTGCAGCTCGGCATCAACGTCCCCATGGTCATCTTCAACGACGACGCCTACGGCGCCATCAAGGAAGACTTTGTGCGCGACTACGACAACGCCTACGAAGTGGACCTGGTGAACCCGGATTTCGTGCGCTACGCCGAGTCGTTCGGCGCGGTGGGCCTGCGGGCCAACCCCGACAATCTTGGCGACACGCTGCGCCGCGCCCTGGAGCTCGACCGCCCGTCGATCATCGACGTGCCCGCCAAGCTCCGCCGGCCGCTCAAGGTGGACTGAGGCCCGCCCTGGCCGAACCGCCCGCCCTCACCGCCCGCCTCGACGGCCAGCACGCCATCGTCACCGGGGCCGCGGCGGGCATCGGCCGGGCGGTGGCGGGCGCCCTCCACGCCGCCGGGGCCAACGTCACCGTCACCGATATCGACGCCGACGGCGCCCGCGCGGTCGCCGAAAGTCTGGGCCGGTCCGGCCTGCCGTGCCTGGGCCTGCGCCTCGACGTCACCGACGACGCCTCGGTGCGCGCCGGCGTCGCCGAAGCGGCGGAATGCTGGGGCCGGGTGGACGTTCTGGTCAACAACGCCGGGATCTCCGGCTATTCGACCCCCGTTTGGGAGACCACCGACGCGGACTGGCAACGGGTCCTCGACCTGAATCTCAGCGGCACGTTCCGCATGTGCCGCGCCGTGGTGCCGCACATGCTCGCGCGTGGCTACGGGCGCATCGTCAACATTGCGTCGATCTCGGCCAAGGACGGCAATGTCAACGTCGCCGCCTACCCCGCCTCCAAGGCCGGAATCATCGGTTTCACGCGCGCCCTCGCCATGGAACTCGTCCAACAGGGCGTGCTGGTCAACGCCGTCTCGCCCGCCGCCGTCGACACCGAAACGTCGCTGGCCGCCGATCAGACCATGCGCGCCCCACTCGTGGCCAAGATCCCCATGGGCCGCGCCGCCAAGCCCGAGGAAATCGCCGCCCTGGTCGCCTTCCTCGCCTCACCCGCCTGCGCCTTCAGCACCGGCGCCAACTTCGACATCACCGGCGGCCGCGCCAACATCACGTGAGGAGTCCGATGAAATACGCCGTCGTGATCGAGCGCGGTCCCACCAGCTATGGAGCGCACGTGCCGGACCTCCCTGGCTGCGTGGCCGCCGCGGAATCCAAGGCAGAGGTCTGCATGTTGATTCGGGAGGCAATCGAGCTCTACCTCGAGGAGCTTGAGGAAGACGGCCTTCCCGCTCCAGCGCCACAGGCATACGAGCTGATCGAGGTCTAGGCGTTTTCGGACGCGGGTTTGCCAGGGGCCCCCAACGCCCCTACTTGATGGCGCCACTTCCGCATATCGCTCCGCGCCCGCGATTGCCTTACATCGCGCCGTAATCGGCGATAATCGCGCCGGCTTTGCAAGCGGCCTCGAATGGCCCGTTTCTGATCGGGTCCACCACTTGACCGACGCCGATTCCGGGAGGCAACGCCCAGTTGGAGATCCATGACGCCCTGTTTGCCGTCGGCCTGCTGATCGTCGTCGCCAAGCTGCTCGAAGGCATCTTCAAGCGCCTCGGCCTCAACTCCATCATCGCCTACGCCACCACCGGGGTGATCCTGGGCCCCGTGACCGGTCTCGTCGAAGCCGGTTCCGAAGTCGAGATCGTCCTGGGCATCGGCATCTTCTTGTTCTTCTTCCTCATCGGACTGGATGAGCTCGACATTCGCGGGTTCATCTCGGCCATTCGCGGACGGCTCTTCATTGCCTCGGTCTTGTCGCTGGTCATATCGCTGTTGATTTCCCTGGCCGTCACCACGGACGTCATCGTCGACCTGGGCTTGGGACTCGACTTCACCCAGGCGCTCGGCGTGGCCGGCGTCCTGTCGCTGTCCAGCCTCGGCG
This sequence comes from Chloroflexota bacterium, assembly GCA_026708035.1. Classification (NCBI taxonomy): domain Bacteria; kingdom Bacillati; phylum Chloroflexota; species Chloroflexota bacterium. The sequence goes on from JAPOVQ010000002.1 coordinate 18,412, forward strand.
TCGTCGCCAAGGTGCTGATCGATGAGGGACGCCTGCGAGAACCGGTTGGCGTGCAGATATTCACCGCCGTCGTTATTGCTGAGCTGATCGGGCTATTCATCGTGGGCTTTGCCATCAGCGAGCACTTCTACGCCAGCGGCGAAGCCCACACGCTCGATGTGCTCAGCGTATTCACGTTGGTGGGACAAATTGTCGGCTTCGCGATTCTCACCTGGTTCGTTTCCACCAGGATTCTTCCCAGGGTCATTGTCTTTCTCCAGAGATTCATGCAGGTGCCCCAGCTTTCATTTGGACTGCTGCTGGGTGGCCTATTCCTGGTAGTCGTCGGCGCCGAAAAGGTCGGCTTGCATGGTTCCCTGGGCGCGCTGCTCTTTGGTGCGGCCCTGTCCATGCTGCCCTACCAGGTGCGGCGCGACATCATGCCCGGCATGCAAGGCACGGCCGAAGGCCTGTTCGTGCCGCTGTTCTTCGCCTCGGCCGGCCTAAACCTGAGCCTGGAGTTTCTGAGTCTGGCCCCGCAGACCATCGTGGCCCTGGCCCTGGTGCCGTTGGCGGGCAAGTTCGCCGGCGCCTTCATCAGCGCCTACGTCACCCGCCTCCAGGCGCCCCTCGCCACCGCCGCGGGGCTCATGGCCAAGGGCGTGGCCGAGATTGCGCTGCTGCTCCTCCTGCTGCACACGGGCGCCATCAACGAGAGCGTCTTCTCATTGCTGGTGCTCGTCATGTTTGCCTACATCCTGCTCACGCCCATGGGCATCAGCTTCGCCCTCAAGCGGCTCAAGAACGCCGAGGCAGTTGCTCCCCAAGCGCACGCGCCACCATCGCTGAGTCGCTTCGCCCTCGAAGGCATCAAGGTAGGCGAAGTCCTGGATCGATCGCGCAACTACCCGCAACAGTCGCTCACGGTCAAGACGTTCGCCGAGCACTGGCTGCTCCCGGAGCAACATGACTACGTCGTCATGAACAACGGCGAGTTGGCCGGCGTCGTGTCCTTGAGCATGTTGCGCTATCTCCCGCGCAGCGAGTGGGATCGCACGCCATTGCAGCAGGTCCTCCGCGGCGATACGCCGTTCGGGCAATCCGACGAGCTGCTCGAGGACCTCCTGCAGCGAATGACCGAAAACTCCCTCACGGTGCTGCCCGTGTCGGATTCCGAAACCGGCGAGTTCGTCGGCTCCATAGCCAGCCACGAGATCCTCGAAATGGTCGTCCTCACCGCCAAGGGCCGCTAATTCTCTCCCCGCGCCGGCGGAGAGCCGGAATCCCGTCCGGCTCCCTCTCCCTCGGGAGAGGGTTGGGGTGACTCGAAATGGTCGTCCTCACCGCCAAAGGCCGCTAGTGCTTTCCCCGCGCAGGCGGAGAGCCGGAATCCCGTCCGGCTCCCTCTCCCTCGGGGAGAGGGTTGGGGTGAGGGGACCCGCCCAGACCGTCACTCCCGCGAACGCGAAAATCCACCCATCGTCCTCGAATCCGGTGTAGGGGCGACCCTCGTGGTCGCCCGTGCGCGACCGGACCAAGCCCTCAATCGCCCTGACGCCGCCTCACTCCCACAAGAGCCACGATTCCTCCCACAACCAGAATCACGCCCACAACCACCAGAGCAATCACCCACGCGCTGGCCGGACTAGCGTCTTCCGGCTCCTCCGGCGACGGACCGCTCGCCCCAGCCAAGGGCGCCTGGCCGTCCCCAAGCTCGTCGACGTCGGCTTGCGCCTCAGCCAGCAGGGCGGTTCGACTGCAAATGCCCGCCGTGTAGCCACCGTCGCCATACGGGCTTTCATACGCATAGACGACGTACGACTCGCCCTCGACAAACCGATACCCGCAGCTCCCACCGGTCGGCGGCGTCGTGATCGTGGTGGTCTCGTGGATCTCGCCCTTCCACACGGTGCTGACCTCGAACCCAATCGTGCTGCGGTCCTCGGGACCCACGGACATAGCCGCGGGGTCATACGAGTGATGCACCGAGACCACCCGGCCCGCGAAGACCGCATCAAACTTCCCCAGTTCTTCGGACGGCGACCCCGGCTCCACGCACTTACACGCGTGCGCCTGCCCCGCATATCCGAAGAACCAGACCACGCTCAGAACGAGCGCCACGATCACCGCACGGAGAAAGCCCTGTGTAACCCGTCCGTCATTCCGGCGAAGGCCGGAATCCAGTCCGGTCGAACCTGCAACTGCGCCGGATGCTCTGCGTCGGACGGGTCTCAGACCCGCCCCTACGGGTCTATGCAAAGAGATCTCACGTAGCGAAACGACGGCGCCCTCCAAGCCCTCACGCGTCCGCGTCACCGTCCCCATGTCCTACTGCGTTTCAGCGGCCATCGGCCCACGTCCTTGTCGATTGTTCGCGCCTCCGACATCCCTCGATGGCCAAGGGCATCGAGGACATCGAAACCCCCGCCAATCGACGCCACCGCAAGTTCAATCGTACCGGTCTTTCTTGCCAATGCACCCACGCGGGAAGATGCGGCCTCCCCCGCTGCACCGAGGCCGACGTGGCGCAAATGGCACGCTAGCGGAGTCAGCGGACCGTCTTCGGCCGAGGACGGAATCACATCGACTGAGAGTCCAAGTGCCCAACCCAAACGTCACCCCGCTGGCCCGGGACTTCACGGTCGCCGCCCGCGTGCCCGATCCCAAGCGCTACTTCTTCCACGACCCGAACCTGGCCCGGCTCGACGACGGCACGCTGATCGTCGCGGCTCCGCAGTGGGGTCGGAAGGGCACGGATGTCGGGCGCTCTCTGCGAATCATCCGCAGCACCGACGGCGGCGCGACCTGGACCGACCTGCCAACGTTGCCCTACGAGGAGGGCCGTCCCTTCGTCGTGGACGGCCAACTCCTCCTGTTCGTGCAGCAACGGACCCACCGCGACTTCCAGATTGTGACCAGCGACGACCGCGGCGAAACCTGGACCGAGCCGCGCACCGTCATCGAGCGGCCGCTGTGGAACATCTCCACGGCCCAGGTCATTCGGCCAGATGCGCTCTACTGGGCCATGGACCATGACTCCGCCGGCATCGACTACAAGGGCAAGGTCATGGTGCGCTGGGACCGCGCCAGGTCGCCGTTCGACCGGGACGCCTGGTCGCTGTCCAACGTCGTCCCGCTGCCGGAGCTGCCGGCGGCCCTCACGCGCGGGCTCTACCCCTCGGACGGCAGGTCGACACTCCATCGCAGCTCGCCGTCGCCCCTCGTCTGGCTGGAGCCCAACACGGTCGAGGTCGCGGGCACCATCCGCGTCTTCGTCCGGTCGGTCATCGACAACTACGCCACGGCGAACGTCGCCGCCGTGCTCGACTACGACGAATCCGCCAACAAGCTCCGCTTCACCCAGTTCGCCGCCTGGCCCGGCGGGCAGTGCAAGTTCTTCATCATCCACGACCAGCCGCACCGCATGTATTGGATGCTGAGCAACCTCGCCACCAACTCGCAGGACGTTCTCGGCTGGGGCGACCGCATGCGGGAGACCAAGTACACCGGTGGCCCCGGCAACGAGCGCCGCTGGCTCTTTCTGCATTACGGCGTCGACTGCCTCAACTGGTTCCCCGCCGGCTGCGTGGCGCGCTGGCCCGACAGCGTGCACCGCAGCTTCATGTATCCCAGTGCCGCCATCGACGGTGACGACCTCGTCATCCTGTCCCGCACCAGCCGCGACGCCGAGGACCAGCACGACGCCGACCTCTGCACCATTCACCGCGTGCGGGATTTTCGCTCCCTCGCGATGGATCTGCATCGCGGCGGCTTGGCTGACTAGCGGCCCCCTCTCGCCTCCCCGCCTGCCCACTGGCATGATGGAGGCGCCGCCCCGGCGCATCGCCGCCCCGCACGGAGTCGACGCATGAAGCGTCTGGCGAAACCGGCCGGTCGCTACAACCTGGCGTTCGAAGAGGTTCCGATCCCCGAGCCTGGCCCAACCGAGGTCAGGGTCAAGGCCGTCCGCAGCCTCATCAGCCGCGGCTCGGAGATTGGCCGGCGCTACACCCGCGACGAAGCCATCGATCCCCAGATGATGGGCTACTCGATGTCCGGCATCGTGGACGCCGTCGGCGAATCCGTCACGCACCTCGATGTCGGCGACCGCGTCGTGATCTCGGCGCCGCACGCGGATTACGTGGTGCGGGATGCAACGATCAGCTCACCCGAAAACCGGCCGCTCGTATATCCCATCGATCCAGCGGTCGACTTCGACGCCGCGCCCTATTGGTCGCTCGTCAGCGGCTGCGTCACCTGGGCCGTCGGCGAGGAAGCTGAGCCAACCGACACCGTCGTCATCGTCGGCCAGGGCCTGGTCGGCAGCCTGCTGCTCCAGGTGCACAAGGCCAACGGCATCCGCCGCGTGGTGGCCATCGACGCGCTGGACCTCCGCTGCGACTTTGCAGACAAGCTCGGCGCCGACGTCGTGATCAACGCCGCCCACGAGGACCCCGTAGAGGCCGTCCACAAGCTCACCGGCGGCCTGGGCGCCGAGATCGTGGTCTACGCCGTCGGCGGCCCGGCCGGACCCAAGGCCTTCGACCAGAGCCTGGATATGCTCGCGCGCGGCGGCTTGCTCCACCTGGTCGGTCGCTACGAGGACGCGCCGCTCCCCTTCTGGAGCCACAAGTTCGCCGGCAAGCGCATGTTCGAGGGCTACTACATCCGCTCCAAGGGCATCGCGGAGTCCAAGCGGGGCATGGACCTGCTGGCCACCGGCGCCATCGACACCGATCTGATGACCACCCACCGGTTTGCGTTCAGCGACGCGCCCGCGGCCTTCGACCTGCTCCATCGGCGAGCCGGCGAGACCCTCGGCGTGCTGCTCGACTGGACGCTTGAGGACACATAGCCAGGGCCCAACGCGGCGCCACGAGGATGGGAGACGACATGAAGCGAATGGCAAAGCCCGAGGGACGGGGCAACGTGATGCTCGAGGACGCCCCCATCCCGGACCCGGGCTACGGGCAAGTCCGCGTCAAGGCCGTGCGCAGCCTCATCAGCCGCGGCTCTGAAATCGGCCGGCGGTACGTCATGGACGAGGCCATCGACCCGCAGATGATGGGCTATTCCATGGCCGGTTTTGTGGACGCGCTGGGCGAAGGCGTTGAGCACTTGAACATTGGCGACCGCGTGGGCGCCGTCGCGCCCCACGCGCAATACGTCGTGTGCGCCGCGATCCCGGAAGTGCAGGACAAGATCCCCGAGATATTTCCGCTCACGCCCGGCGTCACCTGGGATCAGGCGCCCTACTGGATGCTCGGAGCGTCCGCCGTTCGTTGGGTCGACATCGCTCCGTTCGAGCGCGACAACGTCATCGTCGTCCTGGGTCAGGGCCTGGTCGGCAGCCTCATGCTCCAGGTCATGCGCGAAATCGACGCCGGGCGGCTTGTCGCGGTGGACGCCGCGCCCTTGCGCTGCGAGCTTGCCGCCGACCTAGGCGCGGACCACGTGATCAACGCCGCCGAGGAAGACCCCGTGGCGGCGGTCAGGCGGCTCAGCAGCGGCGTCGGCGCCGAGCTGGTCGTCTACGCCGTGGGCGGACCTGCCGGCCCGCGGGCCTTCGAGCAGGGCATGGACATGCTCTCCAGCGGCGGCACGCTGCATCTCATCGGCAAATACGAGCATCAGATCCTGCCGCTCACCTCCGACGTGATCCAGGGACGGCGCATCCTGGGCGGCTACTTCGGCGGCCAGTGGCACACCGGATCGGCGCGGCGGGCGCTGGCGCTGCTTGAGTCGGGCGCCATCGACGCCGACCGCATGACCACCCACCACTTCCCCTACGCGCGGGCGCCCGAGGCTTTCCACCTGCTCCACGACCACACCGACCAGACCCTGGGCGTCTTGATCGACTGGGACGTGGACGAGAGCTAGCGACGGTTTGAGCAAGTCGTCCGGCTCGAGCCCAATCCGTTCGCCCTGAGCTTGTCGAAGGGTGCACCGAACGGATTGGGACCCACGAATCCCACGGGCCTTGGCTTATTCAGCGGTTCCCTAGCGGCCCGGCGTCCCCACCAGGGATTCCGTCGTCGCGGGCGCGTCCACCACGCCTTCCAGGGCGCCTTTCGCCTCCATCTGGTCCCAGTGGCGGCGGAACGTGGCGTTCCACTCCGCTGTGCCTGGATGGAGCAGCATTTCCTCGAACGTCGCCGGCGAGATCACGATGCCGTCGCAGCCGGCGCGAATCGCCGTGTCCGCGGCGATGGTCGTCCGCACGATGCCCGCCGCAAGATATGGAGAGTTTTCACCGCTGCGCCCGATCACGCGCACGATGTCGCCGATGATCTTGCCGGCATCCGCCCCAGCGTCGATCTGCGGTCCCGTGAACGGCGCGATGTAGGCCGCGCCTGCCGACGCGGCCGCCACCGCCTGGCTGGCGGAAAACGTCGTCGTCACCATGCTCAGGTGCCCTTCGGCCTTCAGGTGCACCACCGCGCGCAGCCCCCGCATGGTGCAGGGAATCTTCAGCACCACCCGCGGCGACATCGCGGTGAAGACCCGCGACACGCGCTCGATCTCCTCGGTGGTGTCGCCATCGACCTCCACCACCAGCGGACCGTCGTGCGGCAGATTCAGATACCGCTCGATCACCCGGATCATCGGACCGTAGGAGTCCGTAAGCTGATCCAGCACAATGGTGTTCGTGACCAGCCCCACGACCCCAAGCTCGAGATAATCGCGAATCTCGGCCGGGTCGCCCCACAGCCAGATTCCCACCGGGTCCTTGTGACCCCGTGGGAACCGCGGCACCGTGTGAGACTTGTCCATGTCCCTATCCTACGCGCGCATTCTGCAGATGAAAACCGCGCCCCGCACTGATTGCGGCACGGCATGATGCTCGCCAACCGCCTGAGCCTTTCGCTCGATCGACGGGCCTTGTCGCTGCCCGAGGCGCCGTGGCCACGAACGCTGGTCGTCGCCGGCATGGCCGCCGTGCTGGCGTACGGCGCCACGCGGGTCTTCGCGATCCAGCCGGCGGCCGGCGCCGTGATGCTGGGAATGCTGGCCATGGCCGCCGCACAGGTCGGCACGCGACCCGGACCTGCGCTGGCCGTGGGGGTGGTTGCCGCCATCTGGAACGACCTCGCCGCGCTGCCGCACGCGCTGGCGGGATTCGTGGGCCCGGCCCTCGTCATCGAGTTGTGGACGGCCTTCCTTCGGGTTCGACCACGCATGCCGCTGCGGCGGAAGGTCGTGGGCGACCTGTGCCTCATGTCCCTCGCGCTCGGCAGCCCCGTCGCCATCGGCTTTGCCACGGGTCCCGGCTACGTCGACCTGGACGCCGTCCCCGACTTCCGTCGCTACCTCGTCGACCTCACCGCCATCGGGCTGGCCTATTTGAGCCTGCTCGCGGCGGTTACCGTCGTGCTGGCGCGCGGGGTCCGCTGGCTGCAACTTCGTAGGCGGCGTCTGCGGACCTACACCGAAGACTTGGCCAAGCAAAGCGCCGAGCGTTCGCAGCAAGCCGTGCGGGCCTCGGCGAGCCTGCTTCCGCGCGCGCCGGCGGGCGTCGCGATACCCTTCGTGCGCCAGGAACCGAGGCACACGCTCGTGGACCGTCCTCCGCGCACCATCGACGAGATCGACACGCCCGCCGCCATCATCGACCTCGACCTCGTCAATCAGAACATCAAGACCCTTGAGGACTTCGTGCGTTTCCGTCCGGTGCACTCGCGTCCCCACGCCAAGACTCACAAGACCCCGGCCATCGGCCGACTGCAAGTTCAGGCCGGAGCGGTGGGCCTCACCTGCGCCAAGGTCGGCGAGGCCGAGGCCATGGTCGATGGCGGCATCGAGGACGTCCTCATCGCCAACCAGGTCGTCGGCCCGATCAAGATCGAGCGCATGTGCCGGCTCGCCGACCGGGCTCGAGTCGCCGTGGAAGTGGACGACCCCGCCAACGTCGATGAGATCTCGGCGGCGGCGCAGCGCCACGGCGTGACCATCGGCGTCGTCGTCGAGATTGACGTCGGTGGACCCCGCGCCGGCGTGCCGCCCTATGAGCCCGCCCTCGCCCTCGCCCGCCGCATCATGGACCGACCGGGACTGGAGTTCACCGGCCTCATGGCCTACGAGGGCCACACCGTGGGCATCGTGGACCGGGATGAGCGAGATGCCGCCGCCCGCGCCGCCCTGGCGCCGGTCATCGAGACTCGCAATCTGTGCGAGGCCGAGGGCATCCCCGTCCGCGAGGTCACCGGCGGGGCCACGAATACCTTTGACATCACTGGCACGATCAACGGCTGGACCGAGCTGCAGGCCGGCACCTACGTCACCATGGACGCTTGGTTCCGTCCCCACGCCGGCCACGCCTTCACCCAGGCCTTCTGGATCCTCACCAGCGTCACCAGCCGGACCAAGCCGGGATACGTGCACCTCGACGGCGGGCGCAAGTCGATTGCCTTCGAGCCCAGCGGATTCCCCGTGATCGACGACCCGGAAGGCCTTGAGATCGAGGTCGTCGCCGAGGAGCACCTGCATGTGAAGATGCTCGACGGCGCTCCCGACCTGCGGCCCGGCGATCACGTGCGGGTGACGCCCTGGCACGGCTGCGGCACGTTCAACCTGCATAACACGCTTTACGTGCTGCAGGACGACGAGGTCGTGGATATCTGGCCCATCAGCGGACGCGGGCGGTTTACCTAGCGAGCCTCAGGCTCTGAACCTTCCCCTGGAAGGGGAGCGGTGCGTAGTCCCCTCGTCATTCCGGCGAAAGCCGGAATCCAGTCCGGTCAAGCTCGCCGGCGCGCTGGAGGTCGGTATAGGGGCGGGTCTCAGACCCGCCCATTCAGGTGTGTGCAGAGGTCTCCTGAACGGGGGAAGGCCAGCTCTGCCCCCGTACGTGCTACGGATGTGAGGGTGATCCAAGGCTCGGGGCGTCCAGCGCCGTCCTTTTGCTACGCCCCCGGCGTACGAATATCCGCCGCGCGCCACATGTACCACGCGCCCACGCTGCGGTACGGGGACCACGGCTCGCCGATCGCCGTCGCCTCGGCTGGAGATGGAGTCTCGTCCAGGCCATAGGCGAGCTGCATCCCACGCCGCACGCCCAGGTCCCCCACCGGCAGCACGTCCAGCCGGCCCAGCTGAAACATCAGGAACATCTGCGCGGTCCACACCCCGACGCCTCGAACCACCGTGAGCCGCTCGATGACTTCCGCGTCGTCGCTCGCCGCCAGCGTCCGCAAATCTAGCCGTCCGTCCTGAAGATGCTGCGCCAGGTCGCGCAGGTATCCGGCCTTCTGTCGGGACACGCCCGCGGCGCGAAACTGCTCGTCGGTCGTCGCCAACAGCTCTTCCGGGGTCGGATATCTCTCGTCCGACCCGTAGAGCGCCAGCAGGCGGCCCAAGATGGCGCTGGCCGCCGCCCCAGCGAGCTGCTGGAACATGATGCTGCGAATCAGCGCCTCGTAGGGATCGCCGGGGGAGCGCGGCGTGTACGGCCCGCACTCGTCGACAAGGCGCGCGAGCACCGCGTCTGCCCGGCGCAAATGCCGCATGGCCTCGCGAGCGACGCCTTCAGAGGACTCGGCGATGGTCAGAGTTCTCTAGCGGCCGGGACAAGGATTGCCTGTGCAAGCAGGCGGCAGCCAAACACACGGCCCGCCCTTGACGACGCCCACGCGCCGCCGGCAGCCGTCCGGGCCATGCCGGCGACTCCTACGGCGCGATTTGCAGATACCGGGCCTGGACCCAGTTCCCGTCATCCAGTTCGCGCCACAGGATTCCGTCCGTGACCTCAATGACGCCGGTCAACGTCACCTCGGAGTCGCCGTACGCCACGTACTGCACCGTGCTCGTCTCGGCGTCTGGCACGTCGCGCACGTTCAGTCCGTCTGCCGGAATCACCACGGCCACGCCGGCGTGCTCCACGTCGGCGAAGGCTCCGCGGCCCAGCCACTGCTCGGCAACCCAGTTCCCGTCCGCCGTTTCGCGCCACGCGCCGTCGGCCAGGACCACCACGACGCCCGTGACCTCGATTTCGTCGTTCTCGCGAACCACGTACTCGACTTCGCTGCCCTCCACGCCCGCCTGATTGCGCACGTTCAGCACGTCGGCGATCACTAGGGCCAGCACCGGCACGACCACGGGCGTGGGCTCGGGCTCTGGCGTCGCGGCGGGCGTCGCCGCGGGCGTCGGAGTCGGTGCGGGCTCAGGCGTCGGTGTCGGAACTGGCGTCGGAATCGGCGTCGGCGTGGCAATTGGCACGGGGGTATCGGTCGGGATCGGCTCCGGCGTCGGCGGCGGCGTGGCCGCGGCGGTCGTTGCCTCCGGCGTCGGCGAGGTCGCTCCCCCAATCACCACGACGGTCACGGTTGGGTCCGGCTCGCTGCCGGAATCCGTTCCAGGCGCATCGCACGCGGCGAGGACCAGTACGCCGACAACGGCGACGGCCAGGATGATCGTCCATCGCAGGCGAGGAATTGACATCACGACGCGTGCCTCCTGGGGAGTCCTTGAAGTCTAGCGCGCGGAACAATGGTAACTGTAGCGCGTTGAACAATGGTAACCCCGAATTCACTTCGGCAAGCGCATGGCGTCACTCGCCCGCAAGCCGCCCAGCGCCGCGACATCCGGGTCGTCAACCCGCGCCCGAGGACCGACGGCGCGCTCAGAACCACTCGCCGGCGCGGCGCGCGCGCGTCACCAAGGCCCGCACGCGGTCGGCGTCGGTCATCAGCGGCTCGTAGAACTCCACGAACTGCGCCACGCACTCGTCCACGCTCGTCTCCGACGTATCGATCTCCATCTTGTTGCGAATCAGCGACTCGGCGTGCTGCTTCTCGAATTGCTCCAGCACATACTCGACGTCGGCCTCCTTGATCGTCTGAAGGCGATGGGGCGCTTCGCGCATGCGCTGGCGAATGACCTCGGGAGTAGCCCTGACGAGAATCTCAATCACGTCCGGCGCCAGCCCCAGGATTCGCTCCTCCGTGTGGCGTGCGAACTCAGTGCGCTCCGCGTATTGGCCCGGACCGCCGTAGCCGTAGTACAGCGGCGCGTACACCGCATCCTCCAGGTGCATGCCCACCATCACGTGGTCGGGGTACGCGTAGAACCCAGGCTGCAGGTGGTACTCGATCTGGTACCGCTGGAACATTTCGAGGAGTCGCGGCTTCAACGCCGCAAACTGCGCCTCTTCTTCGGGCGTCAGGTTCTTCTCCGGTGGGCCCTTGAAATGGTCATGACTCCCCGGCTTGCCGCCGAGCGTCTTTTCCGCCCATTTGCCAATGCCCTCGGCCAGGGTCGTCGTTCCGCTGTATTCACAACCGGCAATGATGAGCCGCATGGGTCCTCTTCCGCTGCCTGCCTCTGGATCCCAGGCCATTGGACCACATTTGGCCGCCGCACCCGGCTGGCCGACGCCGACCCTAGCGGAAGGGCCCGGTGACTACAGTCGGCGGCGAGCGGTTTCCCGCTCCGTCGCCGAGGTCCGGTCCCCTCGCCCTTGATGGGAGAGGGTCAGAGCCTGCCCCGTACTTGATACGGGGGTGAGGGTGAGGGGGTCCGGCTCCCTCCACCTGAAAGGGGGAGGGCTGGGGAGGGGGTCACACCCGCCCCGCATCCAGAATCACGCCGAGCAAGCAATCCAAATTCGCGGCCGGCGGCCGGGGCATTGATCCGGCGGCAAACCACCCCTAAAATTGAGCGAAATCGGATTCTCCGCTGCGGCGAACGTTTCGCGGCGGCCTTCAACCAACCCATGACGTCCGGCGCCATGCGCCCGAGAGGAAACCATGCCTAAGCAGATCGTGCTCGCCGAAGAAGCCCGCCAGGAACTCTCCGACGGCGTGGAGGTCATCGCCCGCGCGGTGCGCTCGACCTTGGGACCCAAGGGACGCAACGTGGCGCTGGGCAAGAAATACAGCGCCCCCACCATCACCCATGACGGCGTGAGCGTGGCCGAGGAGATTGACCTCGACGACGAGTTCAAGGACGTGGGCGCCCAGCTCATCAAGGAAGCGGCGAGCCGCACGGGCGAGTCCGCTGGTGACGGCACCACCACGGCCACCGTGCTGGCGCAGGCCGTGCTCACCGAGGCGCTGCGCAGCATGGCCGCCGGCGCCAACGCCATGATGCTGCGTCGCGGTATCGACAAGGCCGCCCAAGAGGTGCAGTACGCGCTCCGACGCCAGGCGACGCCGATCCAGCACCGCGACGAAATCGCCAACATCGCCGCCATCGCGTCCGGTGACGACGAGATCGGCGAGCTCATCGCGCAGGCCATGGACACCGTCGGGCGGGAAGGCGCCATCACGGTCGACGAGTCCAGGGGTCTCGAAACCGAGATCGACCACACCGAGGGCATGACCTTCGACAAGGGGTACGCCTCGCCCGAGTTCGTCACCGACCGCGACAACATGCAGACCGTCATCGAAGACCCCTACATCCTCGTCACCAACTCCAAGCCCACCCACATCCACGACCTCGTGCCCTTGCTCGATCAGTTGAATCAAGCGGGCAAGAAGGAGTTCGTGGTCATCAGCGACGAGCTCGCGGGTGACCCGCTGGCCGTGCTGCTGGTGAACAACCAGCGCGGAAATCTCAACTCGCTGGGCGTCAAGGCGCCGGGCTACGGCGATCGCCGCAAGCACATGATGGAAGACATCGCCATCCTCGTCGGCGCCACGTGCTTCGGACCGGAAGCGGGGCGCAAGCTCGAAGACGCCACCATCGACGACCTGGGGCAGGCGCGACGCGTGATCTGCCGCAAGGAAGAGACGACCATCGAAGGCGGCAAGGGCCGTCCAGCCTCCATCCAGGCGCGCCTCCAGCAGCTCAAGGTGGAGATGGAAGAAGCGAAGTCCGAGTACGACCGCGACCAGGTCGAGGAACGTCGGGCGCGGCTCTCCGGCGGCGTGGCCGTCATCAACGTCGGCGCCGCCACCGAAGTCGAGCTCAAGGAAAAGAAGGCCCGCGTCGAGGACGCCCTCGCGGCCACGCGAGCGGCGATCGAGAGGGGTGTGGTCCCCGGAGGCGGCGTGGCCTTGCTCAACGCCGCCGGCGCGCTGGACGCCGTCGAAAACGAGACCTCGGGCGATGAGCAAGCCGGCGTGCGGGCGCTTCGCCTCGCGCTGGCGCAGCCCGTGCGGCAGCTCGCCCACAATTCCGGCCTCCACGGCGGCGTCGTCATCAACAGGATCCGCCGCGGCCAGGAGGAGCACCAGAACCCGAACTACGGGCTCAACGTGCTCACCGGCGAATACGGCGATCTCGTCGAAGACGGCGTGATCGACCCGGCCAGGGTCACCGAGTCAGCCCTCAAGAACGGGGTCTCCATCGCCAACCTCATCCTCACCACCGAAGTCGTCGTCGCCGAGACCGGCTTCGTCCCCCAAGAGCCGCCACCCGGCGCCGACGCCGGCATGGGCGGTATGGGTGGCATGGGCGGTATGGGTGGTATGGGCGGCATGGGCGGCATGGGCGGAATGGGTGGCATGGGTGGTATGGGCGGCATGGGCGGTATGGGCGGCTTCTAAAAGCCCCCGGCCAGCCCCCTCGCCCCTCAATCAAGAGCCCTGCGTAGCCCTAAGTCCGTGTAGGGGCAGCCCTTGTGGCTGCCCTGGTCACCGGCGAATCGGCCTCCGCCGACTAGCCGACCGCCGCGGCCTCCACGGGCACGCCGGCGTCCGCGCCCTCGAGCCCGGCCACGAACTTCTCCGCCTCCATCGCCGCCATGCAGCCCTCGCCGGCCCCGGTGATGGCCTGGCGGAAATAGTGGTCCTGGGCCTCGCCGGCCACGAAGATGCCCTCGACGCTCGTGTGCATGCGCCGGTCGGACACCACGTAGCCGTCGTCGGTCATATCGAGCTTTCCCTCGAACATCGCCGTGTTGGGGAAGTGCCCGATGAACACGAACATGCCTTCAACGGGCAAGTCACTCCCATCTCCGGAGTTGACGTCGCGCAGTCGCAGGTGCGTGACGCCGCGCTCGTCGCCCTCGACCGACTCGACCACGTTGTTCCACAGAAACTCGATCTTCGGGTCCTCTTCGGCGCGCATGCGCAGATAGGTCCCGGCGCGCAATTGGTCGCGGCGGTGGACGACCGTGACTTTGGAAGCGAATCGCGTGAGAAACAGCGCTTCTTGCAGCGCGCTGTCGCCGCCGCCGATCACGGCCAGCGGAACGTCCTTGAAGAACGCGCCGTCGCACGTGGCGCAGAACGACACGCCGCGACCCCAATACTCCTGCTCGCCCGGAACTTCGAGCTGCCGCGCCGTCGCACCGGTGGCCACGACCACCGCACGCGCCTGGATCTCGCCGGAGAGCATGGTCAGGGTGAAGGGCGGACCGTTCACGTCGATTTCGGTGACCGTGTCCACCAGCATCTCGGCGCCGAACTTCTCAGCCTGCTCGCGCATCCGCATCGTGAGCTCGGGCCCCTCGATTTCGGAAAACCCGGGGTAGTTTTCGACGTCATTGGTCGTGGCGATCTGCCCGCCGAACATCTCGCCGGTGATCACCACCGTGGAGAGATTCGCGCGCGCGCTGTAGATGGCGGCCGTGAGACCCGCCGGTCCTGAGCCTAAGATCGCGATGTCGTACATCTGCCACCCACCACGCACAGTCCGTGCGATTCTTGCTGCAAATCCACGCACTCATATAGTCGCATGCCCGACACGTTGGTCCTAAGCCGGCGACGGCATACCGTCGTCTTTCCTACACGCACACTCGCCCGCGGTGGCGCCTCCTCGTGGACGCGCCGGGCTCGAGGCAAATGACGCTGGGAACCAGCCGCAGACGCATCGCCAAGCACCTCTCGCGCCGGACTTTGCTGCGGGGCGCAAGCTCGGCGGTCGCGGCCCGAGTGCTGGCCGCCTCCGGCGCGGTTTTCGTCGGCCAGCACCTTCATGAGCCGTCCATCGCGGCAGCGGCGGAGGCCGAAACCGCAGCGGTCCGCCTGCTGGTGCTCGGTCGCGACGAGTCGCCGTGGCCGGAGCGCGTGGCGGCGGTAGCCGCACGCCGCCCCGACATCGATCTCCAGGTATCGCACGCCAGCCCTTCCCCGTCGGGTCTTGCCGAAGTGATCGCCGGCGCCCGTCGCGGCGGTGCGTTCGATCTGGTCGCCGGCCTACCCGGCACGCAGTTGGCGCGCCTCGCCCGTCAGGGCCTGGTGCTCGCGCTCAACGCCTGGCTCGGCGGCCTCGATCTGGTGCCGGCGATGGAGCGCCTCGGGCGGCACCACCAGGCCCGCATCGGACTGCCGCTCAGCGGGTATCCCGTGTATGCCTTGGTCAACCCGCAAGCCCTTGAGCGCGCGGGCGTCGCCGAGCCCGGCGCCACCTACCGGGAGTGGCTGGACGCCGCGCGCCGCCTCACCGATCGCGAGCGCTTGGCCTACGGCTGGGGCGTCGTCGCGGACGTACCGGAGATCGAAACCGTGGCCATGTCGTCCGGCGGACGATTCTGGACGGGCGCCCACGTCGCCCCCAGCGATGGATGGCAGTGGTATGCCGACCTTATCCATCGCGAAGCCGTCTCCCCGCCGCCGTACGCCTGGGACGGCCTGCTGAACGCGCACACCGCCCTCGGCGCGGGAGAAGTCGCCATGACGCTTCGCTCCGCCTGGGTTCTCGACGAGCTGCCCAACGGCGGCCCCTGGCACCTGGTCCCGCTGCCGGCGTGGGACCAAAAGCGCCGCGCCACGCCGGTGGCCGCTGACTACGTCGCGGTCGCAGCCGACGCCCAAGACATCCAGGCCGCGGTCGACGTCGCGTCGCTGCTGGCGACCGAAGCCTGGCCGGCCCCCGGCGCGCGGGGTCTGCCCGCCTGGAGGCCCGCCCTCGAAACGTTCGCGGAAACGAAGGGACTTCCGCTAGAGACCCTCACCGAAGCCGCCGCCCACTGGCGCCGCCCCTCACTCGAAATGCCCGGCGCGGAGATCGCCCAGGCACGGCTCCTGCCCGCCATCGACGACGTCATGTCGTCGGGACAGCCGGTAGAAGCGCGCATGGCCGCCCTGGCCGAAGAGTTGCAGGACCTTCGCCAATCCGCCGCCGGATGACCGGCAGCAAGTCACGCCGATCAGCGCCGGGCACTATCCCCCTACTCAAGTGACGCGCGGTCCCCCTCCCGTTGGGGCCGCCCGGTCCCCTCTCCCTCCGGGCCGCCCGGTCCCCTCTCCCTCCGGGCCGTCCGGTCCCCTCTCCCTCCGGGCCATCCGGCCCCCCCTCCCTCGGGGCCGCTCGGTCCCCTCTCCCTCCGGGCCATCCGGTCCCCCCTCCCTCCGGGCCGTCCGGTCCCCTCTCCCTCGGGGAGAGGGTTAGGGTGAGGGTCCGGGTGAGCAACACATCCACCGGATGCCTGGCGAAAGTGACCACCAAGCCTCCAATCCGCGCATCGACGCCCGCTCACCGCCCGCACGACGGCAGGTACCATCGGGCGGCGGGTCCTCCGGTGGGCCCGGTCACGGACTGAGGCTGCGGCGTGTTCGCCATTGAGATCCCGTGGGACCCGGACCTGTTCGCCCTTGGCGACTTCCGGTTCACATGGCATTCCCTCTGGGCAGTCATCGGCATCATCGTGGGCGTGTTCGTCGCGCGGCGCTTAGCGCGCCGCTCGACCATCACCACCGACGAGGTAACCACCCTCGCCCTCTGGGGCGTGGCCGCCAGCATCGTGGCGGCGCGCGCCCTCTACGTCATTGACAACTGGGAGCTCGAGTTCGCCCACGACTTCGCCAGCATCTTCAAGCTCAACCAGGGCGGCATCACCGTGTGGGGCGCGATCATCGGCGGAACCATCGGCGTGGGCGGCGCCGCGTGGTGGATGCGCCTCCCCGTGCGCACCGCGCTGGACATCGGCGCGCCGGGAACCATCTTCGGCATGGGCATCGGACGCATCGGCGACCTCATCAACGGCGAGCACCACGCCCTGGCCTCCAACCTGCCCTGGGCGGTGTCCTACACCCACCCCAACACGCTCGGCCAGGGTCCCGTTCGACCGCAGATCGAAGGCTTTCCCGTTCACCCGGCCACGACCTACGAAATGCTCGGGGACTTCGTGATCTTCGCCGTGGCCTTGTGGCTCGTCTTCCGATTCATGGGCAACCTCTACACCTATTGGTTCGTCGTCGCCGGCTACAGCGCGCTGCGGTTGGGTCTGCAGTTCCTGAGGCTCGACCAGCACGTGCTGTTCGCCGGGCTGCAGCAGTCGCAGGTGATCGGAATCATCGGTCTTGTCGTGAGCGCGTATTGGACACTTCGTCACCTGTGGCAGCGGCGAGTTGCCGCCAAGGCGTCCGCGCCGGCCCCGCCGCGACCGCCGCGCCCACGATGAGCATGACCACCGAAACCGCCGCCGACACCATCGGCGTGACCTATCCCTTCGCGGCCATCGTCGGCCAGGACCGCATGAAGCTGGCACTGCTGGCAAACGCGGTGAACCCCGCCATCGGCGGCGTGCTCATTCGCGGCGAGCGAGGCACGGCCAAGTCCACGGCGGTGCGCGGCTTGGCGGTCATCCTCCCCGCCATCACCGTCGCCACCTGCCGCTACCGCTGCGACCCGGCTTCCGGCAACCTCTGCCATGAATGCCGCCAGAAGCGCGACGCCTCGGTCTCGATCGAGACCGAGTCCCAGCGCGTACGGGTGGTCGACCTTCCGGTTTCCGCCACCGAGGACCGCGTCGTCGGCACCATCGACCTCGAAACCGTGCTGCGGGACGGTCGGCGCTCGTTCGAGCCGGGCCTGCTCGCCGATGCGCACCGCGGCATTCTCTACGTCGACGAGGTCAACCTCCTCGACGACCACCTCGTCGATACCCTGCTCGACAGCGCGGCGTCCGGCGTCAACCGCGTCGAGCGCGAGGGCGTGGCCGTCCATCACCCGGCGGAGTTCATCCTCGTCGGCACGATGAATCCCGAGGAGGGCGACCTGCGCCCGCAACTTCTCGACCGATTCGGGCTCGCCGCCGAGATCAAGGGCGATCGGGATCCCAGGTCTCGCGCCGAAATCGTCCGGCGCCGGCTGGCCTTCGAGACCGACACGGCGGCGTTCCTGGAGCAATGGCAGTCGCCGACGAACGACCTGATGGCCCTGATCGATCGCGCCCGCGGCCTGCTGCCGACGGTGGAAATCAGCGACCACCTGCTGGGACTCATCACGCACATCGCCAACGCCATGGGCGTGGATGGCCACCGCGCAGATATCGTCATGTACAAGACTGCCCAGACCATCGCGGCGCTGGACGGGCGAACCGAGGTCACTCTGGAAGACGTACGCCGCGCCGCGGAGCTGGCGCTGCCCCACCGCCGCCGCCGCGATCCGTTCACGCCGCCCGGACTCGATCCGGACGAGCTCGACCGCGCCATCCAGGCCTTCGAGGCGCGGCCCGCCCCGGCTCAGGCCACCGATGCCGCCGCCGACGCAACCGACGGGGCCGCCGGCGCCGCCGACGACTCGTCGATGAGCTCGGCGCCGGCCGAAAACGGTCCCCCCGGGAACGCGAACGAGGCGGACCAGCGACTCGCCAGCGACGAGGCGACGACGGCGCCGCCCGTCAACGCGCCGGAGCGCATCCCGTTCCAGAAACCGCGCACGGGACGGCGGACCAGCGCGGAGGTCAAGGGCCGCCGCGGCCACTCGGTCCGCAGCCGGCCCATGGCCCAAGACGATCCGCCGGACATCGCGGTGATCGACACTGTTCGCGCCGCCGCCGCCCGCAGGCCCCAGCCAGGCGCGCCGAAGATCGACGCCCAGGACCTGCGCGTGCACCGGCGCATGCGCAAGGTTGGCAATCTCATGCTCTTCGTGGTCGACGGCTCCGGCAGCATGGCCGCCCAGCGGCGCATGCAGCTCACCAAGTCGGCCGTGCTCTCACTGCTCGCGGACGCCTACAAGCGGCGCGACCGCGTCGGCGTCATCACCTTTCGCAAGACCGAGGCCTACGAAACCGTACCGCCGACCTCGAGCCTCGACGTGGCCCACGCCCGCATGCACGAGCTCCCCACCGGCGGCCGCACGCCGCTGGCCCACGGATTGGAGCTGGCTCGGCTCGTGGTCGAGCGCGAGCGCGCGCGTGACGCCCAGCTGCGTCCCATCCTGATCCTGCTGACGGACGGCGTCGCCAACGTCGGGCTGTCGGCAGGCTCCGATCCAATCACCGACGCGTTGCAGTCCGCCGGCGCCATCGCCCGCGACCACGTGCCGGCGCTCGTGGTCGATGCCGACCGCCGCCACAACCGCAGCGGCTCGCTCGTTGAGCTGGCCAATCAGATGGCCGCGGCGCACGTGCGTCTGGACGCGCTGGCCGCCGGCCAGCTGACCAGCCTCATTCGCCTCGCCGCGGCCTAACTCGCCGCTGCGACCGGGACCGGGCGTGGACTCGTCGTCGGGCCGTCTTCCGCGCCGGATTTCGGTCGTCGGCCTCTCGGGCTCCGGCAAGACCACCGTTGCCCGCCAGCTTGCCCGCCTCGCAGATGCACCTCACGTCGAGCTGGACGCCCTGCACTGGATCTATCCGGACTGGTCCGAGCCTTCCGACGCCGAGTTTGCCGCCGCGGTGGAACACGCCTTGGCGGGCGATGCTTGGGTTGTGGAGGGCAACTATCGAAAGGTGCGCGCGGTGTACTGGTCCCGGGTCGAGATGCTGGTGTGGCTGGACCTGCCGCTGTGGGTGATCACCTGGCGTGTGCTGCGTCGCACGCTGCGACGCGTGCGGTCGAGCGAGCGACTGTGGGGGACCCAGCGCGAGTCGGTTCGCCGGGCATTCTTGAGCTACGACAGCTTGTGGCTCTGGAATATCCGCACCCACCGGCGGCGGCAACGCCTTTGCGGCAAACTCGGCGCCGAGCTCGAGCATCGCGGCGGCCAGGCGGTACGGCTGCGCTCCCAGCGCGACGTAGACCGGTGGCTCAGCCGCTTGGCGAATCAGAAGCGGTCGGATCGTCAAGAAGGTCTGAAATAGGCCGTTGCCTTGACCCCAATCCGTTCGCCCTGAGCTTGTCGAAGGGGTGACCGAACGGACTGGGGTCGCGAATGACGGCAGCCCTTGCCATTTCAGAGGTCTGCTAACGCCAACTGCGCCGGAGCCGGCGGCGGACCCAGCACCGGCAGCGACTCGTCCATGGCGCCCACGGTCTCCCGGACCACTTGCGCCCGCGCCTGCAGCTCGTCGGAAACCGATTGATCCGCGTAGCGCGTATCGCCGGGATACAGGCCGGCGTAGAGCGGCTCCAGGTGCGGAAAGTAGCGCCGCAGGTGGTGCATGAACCAGCGCTTCGGCTCCTTGTCCAGATGCAGCATCACCACACCCACGCGCCGCGCGCCGTGATCCCGCGCCCGCCGCATCACCTCCTCGATCGCGGCGCTTGAGTCTGTCAGCCCCGGCAGCACCGGCGCCATGTTGACGCCCACGTCCAGGTTCAACCGCGCCAGCTCGGCAACCAGCCGAAATCGCTCATCCGGCGGCGGAACACCCGGCTCGATTCGGCGGGAGAGGTTCGCGTCGGCGATGGGAATGGACACCGTGACCGTCACGCCGGCCGCCCGTGCCAGGTCCTGCAAGAGATCGCCGTCCCGGCGCACCAGCGTCGACTTGGTGATCAGGCCGATTGGCGAGCGCGCGGCCAGGAACTCGCGCAGACAGGCGCGCGTGAGCTTCAGGCGTCCCTCGACCGGCTGATACGGATCGGTCGCCGCGCCCACCGCCACCGTCTCGCGTTTCCAGCGGGGCGACCCAAGCTGCGCCCGCAGCCGCTCGGCCACGTTGACCTTGGCAAACACGATTCGCTCGAAGTCCCGCCCACCGTCCAGGTCGAAGTAGGTGTGCGTCTGCCGCGCGTAGCAATACCAGCAGGCATGGCTGCAGCCGCGGTAGGGATTCAGGCTCCACGCGAACGGCATTCCACGAACGCGATTGAGCGCCGACCGGCACTCGATCGGTCGAACGTCCACCCGCACGGCACGGCCGCCTCTCGCTGCCCTGCCGTCCGACAATCATACCAAACAAAATACGAACATACGTAAGGATTTCCGGTCGGGCAGCCGGTCACCAAGACACCGTCACTCCGGCGGAGGCCCGAATCCAGTCCGGTTGCCCTGTGCGGCCGACGATTGCCGGACCTGGACCCCGGCCTTCGCCGGGGTGACGAAGTGCTAGTCGGGTGACGGAGCGCGATTCAGTCATCCCCACCGGGAGGGAGCGAAAACCCGGCGCAATTGCGCTCAAAACCGCTCCGGGCGCTCCCTCGATGGTCCGCATCGGCCCGAACTAAGTCTGCGTAACACCTTGGGACGGGGGTTTTTTGGCACGTTCGGGGTGTTGCTTCGTCTCCGAAATGACTATTCGAGCCCCCGCGTCGCGAAAGCTCGCCGCCTGGGCGACCCTCGTGATCTCCCAGTCGCGCAGTCGCCTGAGCCAGCGGCGCAGGCCCAGTCCCCTCTCCCCGAGGAGACCTTTGAATTATTGGGGGCGGGGCGCGTGGGGAAGGGCCTCGGCACCGCC